>NZ_JBSVZD010000001.1:200838-217676 GCF_054051725.1 Petrotoga sp. DB-2
CAAGGGGCAAACCCCTTAAGAACCCCAAGTTCAAAATCATAGTTTATTATAAAAAAGCTTTTTGCACAAGGCTGCAAAATGAAAAAGAGGTGTTTTTATGCCTGAAGATGAAACCCTTACACAGGAAGAAATAGATAGTATTTTAAAATCAATGAGTTCTGGAGAAGCCCCCGAAGAAGTTCTTGAAGAATATCAAGGAGAAGAAAGAAGAATCAAAGACTACGATTTTCGAAGACCGATGAAGTTTTCGAGAGAACAACTAAGAACTCTCCAGTTAATCCATGAAAGTTTTGCGAGAGAGCTATCTACTTATCTTTCAGGCAGAAGTAGAACGTTTGTCGATGTTAAATATGCCAGTATTGATCAAATTACTTTCTCAGAATTCCAAAAATCATTAAACTCACCAACCTTTATTGTTATTTTTTCGTCCGAAGCTTTTTCAGGAAGTGCTATTTTGCAAATGGGCTTAGACTTGGGATACGTTATAATAGACAGACTTTTAGGTGGATCTGGGAACACTCTTGAAGAGATTCGGCCTCCTACGGAGATAGAAATGAACATTTTAAGAAAAGAAGCTGCAGTTATGTTGAGAATGCTATCAAAATCTTGGTCAAACATAGAGGAATTTGATGCCAATTTGGAAAATTTAGAAACTAATCCCCAATTTGTTCAAGTTGCCCCTTCAAATGAGATGACAATTCTTATAACACTATCTGTTACGATAAAAAATGTACAAGGTTTTGTAAATCTTTGTTTCCCGTCCTCTTCATTGGAACCTTTGAACGATAAATTGACAACAAGAATGTGGACTACCTCGTACAGACATACTGAAGAATTTAAAGAAAATCTAAGACAAACGTTGCTACTTTCAAAGTTAAATTTATCCGCTATACTTGGTAAAGCAGAGATATATTTAAACGATTTTTTGAATATGGAAGTTGGTGATGTAATACGCTTAGATTCTTTTTACGACGAGCCAATAGATTTAGAAATTGAAGAAAGACCTATATTCAAAGTAAATGTAGGTAAGAGTAAAGGTTTTTACAGTGTAAAGATCATTGAGAAAAACAAAGAACTTTTAGAAAGACTTCTTGTTGAAGAAAGCATGAAAAAAAAGACAAAAAAGCAAGATTCCTCTGAAAAAAGTGAAACCACTGAAAAAACAGGAGATGAATGAAATGCCTGAAAACGAATTTTTAAATCAAAACGAATTAGATTCATTATTAAAAGGGTTAAATAACACTGATGATCCAAAGGAAAGCGAGGAAAACTCAACTGTAGATGAAAAACTAGACTCACTTTTGGATGTGATTGGTGAAATTGCAAATATCACAATGGGTTCTGGGGCAACAACCCTTTCAACTTTGCTAAGAAAAAAGATAGAAATCCAATATCCTCAAACAGATATTATTAAATTTAAAAATATAACAACAAATTTTGAGGGGGAGAATGTTGTTGTTACAGTAGAGTACAAAAAAGGTTTGTATGGTTTAAACACTTTAGTATTACCTTTGAATTTAACTAATATAATAGCGGACTTAATGCTAGGAAAAGACGTAGAAAATATCGAAGAAAGAGAATTAGATGACATTAGTTTAAGCGCTGTCTCTGAAGCAATGAATCAAATGATGGGCACAGCTTCAACTGCTTTATCGGATTTTCTAAAAACAAATATCGATATTTCTCCACCAAACAGTCGAGTACTGAATTTTTCTGATCCCAATATTGAATTTCCCCCGATAGAAACCGACAAGGAAGCTTATGTTATCTCCATAAAGTTCAACGTGAAAATCACTGGAGTAGCTGAAACGACTTTCTGGCAATTTATACCAATGAAATTTGCTCAAAAAATTAAAGAACTTATGGAAAAAACTTTTGGTAAGGTTAAAGTTAAGGAAGAAGGCTCAACAAATTCAAATGCGCAAGAAAAAAGTAATTCCAACGTGATCAAAGAGAAAAAAGTTAAGGTTCAACCTGTAGAATTTGGTGAGTTTGAAAAAAAGGAAGAACCTATCTCCCAAAATATAGATCTATCAAAGTTGGAACTCTTGCTTGATGTTCCTTTAGAACTAAAAGTTGAGTTAGGATCAACTAAATTAAATCTTAGAGAGATCTTAGAGTTGCATGAAGGCTCAATGATACAGTTAAATAAATTGGCAGGGGAGCCCTTGGACATATACGCCAATGGAAGATTAATTGCTAGAGGCGAAGTTGTAGTTATCGATGAGAATTTTGGAATTAGAATAACAGAAATCGTCTCGTTAAGAGAAAGGATGAAAACCCTGAAATGATAAATAAGAAATATTTACTCTTTTCTTTGCTTGTTTTTTCCACCTATATATTTGCTCAACCAAGCGTGCAAGGCCTTTTAGAGAGTTATTCGGGGTACAAAAAATTAAAATTTGTTATTGATATTCAGTTTCAAATAACGAATAGTAAAGAAATAGCGGGAAGATTAAGCTACATTGATAACAGATATATAATATTTACCTTTGAAAAACCATCTTTATTTAAAGATATATATTATTGTTATGATCTCTTCGATACGGTTTTTTACACAAACGTTCGTGATGAAGTAGATGAATACCATCAAATATCTATACGTACGGCCTCTATTCCTGATTTACTTTCATCTTTCCTACCGTTTTTTAATATGGAAAATTTTGATGTAGTGGTGACAGAAGACGGGGTATATGAAATTCAACAGTACCTTCCAAAAACCAGAAATTTCTTAAGATTGCTTAATATAGACTTTACCAAATTCAATATTTACTATTTTAAACCTTATGAAAATATAAAGATTTTAGAAAAGTTAGAGATTTTGAATTCCGAGGAGAATAAAAGGATCATAATAGAAATCAAAGAAATTAAATCTCTGCCTGATGAAGAAGCAGATGCAGAATTAAATAAAATACTAAAATCTTCTTAGTTTCACTATAAATGAGCTAAATCTGGCAAGGAATAATCTGCGTACCTTTTTTCCATATCCTCCCCGCTTTTCTTTCTTTTCAAATAGCTCAATTGTTCTCTCAAAAGCTTTTTACTTTCTGGTTTCCCATGCCCTGGAAAAACCATTTTTATATCTAAGGAAGATAAGCTATTTAATCTGGATATCCACTGGTCAACATTGGAATTGAGTATTTCAGCATGCACCTTAGAAAATACGAGATCACCACTTATTAGATATCCTTGTGGTTTTAGGATATAAATTGTTGAATCTAAAGTATGTCCGCCAATATTTTCCGATGATAAAATTTGATCTTTTAAAAAAAGAAAAATAGAATTCTCAAAAATGACGATGTCTTTTTCTTTTAAAGCCTCTTTGAAATTGTTGAAGTTGTACTCTGCTACCTTTGAACTTTCTTTTAAAAACGTGGTATCCAAGGTATTAAGAAAGTCCAATGTTTTTTTGTTCATATATAGATCAAATTTACGTTTGCTAAAAACAGCTCCAAAGGTGTGATCAGGGTGAAAATGAGTAAAAAAAACTTTTTTTAATTTTTTTGAAGTCCGTTCTTCAACTATTTTCACCATATTTTCAAACTTTTTTGGATAAAGGGAACTATCAAAGGCTATCAAGCCATCGTCGTGTTCCAAAAATGTAACAGAACTTGCACCATTTTCAAACCAAAAGTTGTAAACATTATCGTAACTTTCAAACATAAAAATCACCTCTAAAAATAAATAGTTAGCTTTCCTTTGCGCCGCTACCCACCCATAAGGATAAAAAGTTTTATCGCCCCATTTTGCAACCCATCATCTTATTATTTTTTAAGTTCTATTATATTTTTTCGACAAAAATAATTGATATTCCTTGAATCACGTGATATAATTTTGTTAGGAATACTAATCAATTTTTGGGGTAGGTGAATCTTTTGATCAAAGAATTTATTAAAAAATACTGGTGGAGATACCTCATCGGTATTCTTTTCCTTATCACCGTTGATATCATTCAGCTGTTTATTCCAAGACAAATTGGAAGCATAGTAGATATACTAAATACTCAATCCCCAAACCTTAACCAAGTTAAAACGTTGGTATTTGGAATAATCATGTTAGCTTTAGGATTGGGTATTGGGAGAGTTTTTTGGAGGATTTCAATTATTGGTGCCGCCAGACTTTTTGAGTATAAAAGTTGGAAAAAAATGTTCAATCATATCATAGGCTTGGACCAAGATTTTTTTGACAAATGGAGAACGGGGGATTTGATGACTAGGTTCACTTCTGATGTTTTGATGTTAAGACGTATGATGGGGATGTCGGTTATAATGCTTGTTGATACTATAACAATGACAACTTTAACTTTATTCGCAATGGGTACTTTCGTGAATTGGAGATTGACTTTTATTTCGGTACTACCGCTTCCTTTAATAGCAATTATATCACTCTTTTTTGGGAGATTCATCCACAGAAGGTTCAGAGAATTACAAGAAAAAACTTCGGAGTTATCAAATATAACCGAAGAAAATGTCTCTGGTGTGGATGTTGTAAAGTTGTATTCAAACTATGACACGATGCAAGAGATATTTGACACTAAGTCTCAAGAGTTCTATAATTCTTACATCCGCTTGGTAAAAGTTTGGGGATTGATGTTTCCTTTAGCTATGTTAGTAGGACAATTAGCAACTATCTTTGTTTTCAATTTTGGTGGACCAATGGTAATAAACAACCAGATAACCCTTGGAGACTTCATAATGACAAACCAATATATAGGAATGTTGATATGGCCAATGATGGCGGTTGGAAATTTAATCAACCTAATACAAAGAGGAAGAGCCTCTTTAAGAAGGGTTAACGAAGTTTTAGAACAAAAAAATTCAATAAAAGAACCTCCAAGAAAAGATTTCGAGTTCCAGGGCCACTATCAAATCAACCATCTAACGTTCAAATATCCAGGTTCACAAAGGGTGGTTTTGAACGATGTAAACATGAATATAAACCCTGGAGAAATGGTAGCCTTTGTTGGAAGAATAGGTTCAGGAAAATCTACATTAGCAAAACTCCTTGTTAAACTATACCCAGTTGAAAGAGGACAAATATTTTTGGACGGAAAAGATATAAACGATGTAAACGGTGAATTTATAAGAGACAATGTCTCGTATGTACCACAAGATAGTTTCTTATTTTCAATGACGATAAGAGAAAATATAGCCTTTTCCGATGAAAAAATAGAAGATAAAGTGGAAGAATTTGCAAAACTTTCTCATGTACATGATGATATAATGAGCTTTGAAAATAAATATGACACAATAGTGGGAGAAAGAGGGGCTACACTTTCAGGTGGTCAAAGGCAAAGGGTTACCATAGCGAGGGCTCTAGCTAAAAGATCAAAAATGATAATATTAGACGATTGTCTTTCCGCTGTGGATACCGAAACGGAGGAAGAAATTATCAAAACACTTAGGCAACAAGCAAAAGGCAAAACAATCGTCGTTATATCTCACAGGCTCAAGGCGGTTAAAAATGCCGACCAGATTTATGTATTCGATGATGGTCAAATCGTTGAAAACGGTAGTCACAATCAGTTGATCTCACGAGAAGGTATTTACTATTCGATGTACATGAAACAATTAATAGAAAAAAATTTGGAGGAGTAGAGCAATGGCTTCAGTTCATGAAGAAATATTTTTAGAAGAAAAAGAAAAAAGCGAAGGCGATCTCAAAACCTTCATGAGGTTGTGGGTGTACATAAAGAAGTACAAGTTATTACTATTTTTGACCTTTTTAACTTTGGCAATAGCAACGATAATAGAGCTATCCTTACCTATTTTTATACGATACGGGATTGATAACGTAATAAATGTAGAGTATTCATTTGATATGGTCCCTGGGAGTGAATTGCAATTTATTGAACAGGAAAACGGAGCCTATAATCTAGAGAAAAGAGACAACAATTATTATATGGTTAACAATCAAACAGGTGAAAGAATACAAGTCTCAGGGGAGCAGTATTCCCAATACTTTGACGCAGCCTATCGAAAAATCCATGTGTTTAGCCTAATTTTTATATCAGTACTTATGGGACAATTTATCTTAAATTACGGTCAAGTTTTCTTTGCTAATTTAGTTGGTCAAAAGGTTATTTTTCATCTGAGGAAAGATTTATTTGGTCATATATTAAAACTCAAATATACATTTTTTGAAAAAAATCCCCCGGGCAAAGTTACAACACGTGTGGTTAATGACACCCAGAATCTTTCAGATTTCTTCAGTGAGGTTGTGACAAGTTTGCTCAAAGATATAGCTATAATAACTGGTGTAATCATTTTAATGATGGTGTTAGACTTCAAACTGAGCCTATATACGATGTCTATGTTCCCAGTTATCGTTGTTTCAGTTGTTTTATTCAGGCATTTTGATAGAAAGGCTTACGACAAGGTTAGAACCAGAATATCGGCTCTAAATTCCTACTTAGCCGAAAATCTATCTGGAAGCAATGTTACAAGATTATTCAACCAAGAAGAGAGAAAGAAAAAGGAATTCGACTATATGAGTACCAAGGTATATCGTGCAAATGTGCAGCAATTGCACGTATTTGCAATCTTTAGACCTTTAATGAGTCTTTTACAGTATTTTACAATCAGTGTTTTACTTTGGTTTGGTTCTTTGTTATTAACTGATGGGCAGACAACCTTTGGAACTATCTATGCCTTCACTTCTTATGTAGATATGTTCTTTAGACCTCTGTTCGACCTGGCAGAAAAATATGACATAATGCAGAATGCATTCGCATCAGCTGGAAAAATTTTTAAGATATTCGATCAAGAACAGGAAGATTTTGGAAGGAAAAAATATACAAGTATTCAAGAGGGCAAAGTTGAATTTCAAAACGTTAAATTCTCGTACGATGGAAATACAGAAGTCTTAAAAGGCGTAAATTTCAAGATAAATCCTAACGAAAGAGTAGCCATAGTTGGGGAAACAGGTTCAGGAAAAACTACAATAATTAAATTGATAAGTGGTCTTTACAAATATCAAAGTGGTAAAATACTATTAGACGATAAAGAATTATATGAATACGATCTCAACGAATTACGCAAAAAAATTGCTGTAGTACCTCAGGACGTATTCTTGTTCTCTGGAACTATTTTGGATAATATGAGATTATTTAATCAAAACATTCCTGATGAAGAAGTAAAAAAGGTTGCAAAATCCGTATACGCGGATGAAATTATTTCACGTTTACCTCAAAATTACTATACCGTCATCACAGAAAGAGGTGGAACTTTATCATCTGGTGAAAGACAGTTAGTAGCCTTAACTAGAGCGGTACTTTTTAATTCAAAAGTCATAATTTTAGACGAAGCAACAGCTAATGTAGATGTGGAAACAGAATATTTAATACAACAAGCTCTAAATAAAATATCTGAACGTTCAACTATAATTTCCATTGCTCACAGACTTTCGACCGTAAAAAGCTCTAACAGAATAATAGTTGTACATAAAGGTTTAGTTGTTGAAGAAGGAAGTCATGAAGAACTTATCAACAACCACGGAATTTACTATGACCTTTATAGGCTACAATTCCAGAATAGCTGATAATTGTCAAACTTTGAAGGGGGCTCATATATTGAATTTCTTCGATAAGATACCGACAAACACATCTGTCTCACCAATATCAAAGGAGCTTTATTTAAAAAATGATTCAAATATTGCTGTGTTGATTCTACATGGTTACACGGGTTCTCCTCATGATATGTATTACATAGGTAGACAGATCTACAAATCTGGTTTTTCTATATACATACCCAGACTCCCGGGACACGGAACCAATTCCAACGATTTTTTAAACTCTAATTGGAGAGATTGGCTCAGAAAATCAATAGATTCTTACCTTGACTTAAAAGCCTACCACAAAAAAGTCTATATTTTAGGTCTTTCCATGGGTGGTGTATTAGCAACTATCTTAGCAAGTAAATTCCATCCAGAAAAAATTGTTTTAGCTGCTCCTGCACTAAAAGCAAAGGACTGGAGAATAAATTTAACTCCATTCTTTGGTTTTATTAAGAAAATAAAAAAGAAGAATCCTCAGACATTCGATGACGAAAAGCTTGCTTATCTTGCTAGCCAATACTGGAATTATGACTGGCCCTCAAAGGCAGCAGATCTTTACAAACTACAAAAAATGGCTCTTAAAAACCTTTCAAAAGTCACATCTAAAACTTATGTAATATTATCAAAAAAAGACGAAGCAGTTCCTTTTTCGGTAAAAGAAATTATAGAAAACAATATTAAAGAAAAAATTGAATTTCTGATATTGGAAGAAAGCGGGCACGTGGTTGTAAACGATATTGAAAAAGAACACGTGGCAGAACAGGCTATAAATTGGCTTAAGAAAGAATAGTCATAGTAAAACACAACATAATTATTTCTACTTTGAAATTCTTTCTTTTAATAAAACTTGTTGCAAATAGTAAGAGGTGTAAGTACCACTTTCAGCTATTTCTTCAGGGGCACCTGTAGCTACAATGTAGCCCCCATTTTCTCCGCCTTCTGGTCCTAAATCTATAATATAATCCGCATTTTTTATAATATCCATCTCATGTTCTATCACTATAACGGTATTACCCTTTTCAACGAGAATATTGAGAACTTTTATTAATTTCTTTATATCTTCAAAATGAAGACCTGTAGTAGGTTCATCTAGTATATAAACGGTATTACCGGTGGATTTCTTTCTCAACTCAGAGGTTAATTTGATCCTTTGAGCTTCTCCGCCAGAAAGGGTAGTCGCAGGCTGACCTAATCTTATGTATCCCAAGCCCACATCTTGCAATAGTTGTAAAACATTTTTTATTAATGGTAAATTTTTGAAAAAGTCCAAAGCTTCATCCACAGTCATATCTAAAACATCAGAAATATTTTTACCTTTGTAAGTGACCTTTAGCGTCTCTTTGTTGTATCTTTTCCCTTTACATACATCACAGGTTACATACACATCAGGTAGAAATTGCATCTCAATCTTCAAAACCCCATGACCTTTACACGCTTCACACCTTCCACCCTTAACGTTGAAGGAAAACCTTCCCTTATCGTATCCTCTAATCTTAGCCTCCGGTGTTGCTGCAAACAGTTCACGAATATAATCGAATACTCCAGTATATGTAGCTGGGTTACTTCTTGGAGTTCTACCAATAGGGCTTTGATCTATAGAAATCACACTATCTATATATTCTAAGCCTTCGATCTTTTCATATTCTCCCGGTCTCACTCTGGAATTGTAGAGCTCTTTTTGCAAAGCCGGATACAGTGTATCCATGATCAACGAAGATTTACCAGAGCCAGAAACTCCGGTTATAACTACAAATTTTCCCAGCGGAATCTCAACAGTGATATTTTTCAGATTATTATGTTTGGCACCGATTATCTTTAAACTACTGTTCTTTTCAACTCTCTTTTTATCAAGTATATCTATTCTTTTTTCTCCTCTTAAATACTTCCCCGTAAGGGACTTGTTAGAATTTTCCAACAATTTATTAGTAGGCCCTTGAAAAATCACTCTTCCACCATTGACTCCAGCCCCCAGTCCGAGATCTATTATATAATCAGAAGATCTAATAACGTTCTCGTCATGTTCGACAACTATTACCGTATTATCGAGGTCTCTCAACTTTTTCAAAGTATTTATAAGCCTATCGTTGTCTCTTTGGTGAAGCCCTATAGTCGGTTCATCCAGAACATATGTTACACCTGTCAACCCCGATCCTATCTGTGTAGCCAATCTAACCCTCTGAGACTCTCCACCAGAAAGAGTTGTTGCATTTCTTCCAAGTGTCAAATAATCAAGTCCTACATCGATCAAAAAAGTTAACCTTCTATTTATTTCTCTAAGAAGTTCGTGGGCAATTTCCATTTCAAAATCACTTAGTTTTAAGGCATCAAAGAAAAGTTTTAGTTCACTAATTGGCATTTCTGTCAAATCGTATATACTATATCCATCAATCCTAACGCTTAACGCTTCTTCCCTCAATCTTTTACCGTTACAGGCTTGACATGTCTTTTGAATCATGAAATTTCTTTCGATCCATTCTTTTATTTCCCGCGAATCTGTTTGCCTGTACCTTCTTTCATACCAATTCACCATCCCCTCGAACTCTCTTGTAAACTCATAATTGTCTCCATTTCTTTTTGAAAAAGAAAAATCTATTTCTTTGTCAGTCCCATACAGTAAGGTATTTAAAACTTTCGAAGGCATGCTTTTTAAAGGTTTTGAAGGATCCTCCCCCAAACTTCGAACAACATCTTTCATCATGCTCACCATGAAAGTGTCTTTCCCCATATTCAAAGCAGCGCCATCTTCTAAAGACTTGTTTATATCAAATATATATTCAGGTTCAACCTCCAACTTAAAACCTAATCCATGGCATTCAGAACATGCACCATAAGGACTATTAAATGAAAACAATTTGGGATTAATTTCTGGAAAACTATAACCACATTTGGGACAAGCTAGATTCTCAGAATAAGATTGAGAAGAAATAACGTTCTCATCTTTATCCATTTCCCTAATTTCTACAAAACCATCCCCTTCTTTAAGGCACAATTCAACGGCTTCGAAGATTCTCTCAAAATTATCTTTTCTTAACTTAACTCTATCAACAAGTAGGTTTATATTATGCCTGTAGGTTTTTTCAAGTGAGTCTATCTCATCTAAATCGTATATCACTCCATCGATTTCTACCCTTTTGAAACCAGAGATTTTCATACTATGGATTTCTTTTTTAAACTCACCTTTCTTTTCCTTAGCAATTGGAGCAAAGATATACAATCTTGCATCCTCTTTAAAATTTTTAAAAATATTATCCACAATTTCATCTACAGTAGAACTTTGCAGTGGGATATTGCACTTTGGACAGTAAGCCTTACCAACCCTTGCAAACAACACCCTAATATAATCATAAATCTCTGTGATGGTACCTACCGTTGACCTTGGATTATGACTTACAGATTTTTGCTCAATAGCAATTGAAGGAGAGAGGCCCTCGATAAATTCAACATCGGGCTTTTTCAGATTACCTAAAAACTGCCTTGCATAGGAAGAAACAGACTCTAAATACCTTCTTTGACCTTCGGCATATATAGTATCAAGAGCTAAAGTTGATTTTCCTGAACCTGATAAGCCGGTAATGACTGAAAGGGTATTCTTAGGTATCTCGACATCTATATTTTTTAAATTATGCTCTCTCGCACCTTTTATTCTAATCCATTTGTTATCCATACACATCCTCCTGGAAAGGCAAAAATTCACACCTTTTTTATACATTTATATTATACAATCAAAAAATTAACGCTAAAAGAATTTTATTTATCTTTTAACAAAGAAGCTCAAAGTATCTTCTATGTTAGATTTACACATTAAAAAACAGTAACCTAAAAACATATATGATATAATTACATTATATGATTGGCAACTGGGTGGGGAGCGGGGCGAAGGGGCGCTAAAACAAGTTTTAGAGTTTCTAAAAACATTACCATAAAAAGGAGCTCTTGAATGAAAACAGCAATGATATTTGGAACGCGGCCAGAAGCAATAAAAATGGCACCATTATACAAAAAGATGAAAGAAGAAAATATGGAAGTTAAAGTAATAGCAACCGCTCAACACAGAGAAATGCTCGATCAAGTGTTGAATCTTTTTGAAATAAAACCAGACTACGACTTAAATATAATGACAAAAAACCAAACTCTACCACAACTAACTTCAAAACTAGTTACAGAGATAGATAAAATACTAAAAATTGAACCATTCGATTACATACTAGTACAAGGGGACACAACCTCCACTTTTGTAGCAAGTCTCACTGCTTTTTACAACAAAATACCTGTTGGACACGTGGAAGCAGGCTTAAGAACGAATGATATATACAACCCCTTCCCAGAAGAAATGAACAGAAGACTAACAGGTACAGTTGCAAAGCACCACTTTGCTTCCACCCAAAAGGCAAAAGATAACCTACTAAAAGAAGGTGTAGAAGAAAAAAACATAATAGTAACTGGGAACACGGTTATAGATGCATTACTATGGGTAAAAGAAAACAAAAATAAAGATATAGAAAAAATAAAAGAAAAGTACAACATAAAGAACAAAAAGTTTATCTTAGTAACTATGCATAGAAGGGAGAACTGGGGAAAACCGATAGAAAACGTGATGAAAGCAATAAAAAGGTATCTACACGGAAACAAAGAAATGTACATAGTATTTCCAGTTCACTTAAATCCTGTTGTGAGAGAAAGTGTGTATAAAATACTTGGGAACGAAGAAAAAGCTATACTAATAGACCCTGTTGGATACTTAGAATTCATAGCGTTAATGGACGAAAGTTATTACATAATGACAGATTCAGGAGGGATACAAGAAGAAGCTCCCACATTGGGCAAACCAACGCTGGTGTTAAGAGAAACAACGGAAAGACCAGAGGCAATAGAAGCAGGAACAGCAAAACTAATTGGAACACAAGAAGAAAAAGTGTATCAAGCCATGAAAGAATTAGAAACAGAAAAATATGCACAAATGAGCAAAGCAAGCAACCCTTTTGGAGATGGAAAGGCATCTCAAAGAATCGTTGAATTTTTGAAAAAAAAATATTACTCTTTATAAGGGCTATTTTCACTTGCCACCATTCTATTGCCTGACAAATCAGATCTATAATACAGTTCGTCGTAGAGTTGCAAAAAATCTTTAATCGAAGTCTCTTCGCCTAAATCAATACATTTATTACTCTCATCAAACTTAACTTTTAGATTGAAATCATCTATTATCTCCTTAACCTTAGAAAACTCAAATTTCTTATAATTACCTTTTTTGATAACCTTATAAAACCTCTTCAAATATAAAGGTTTATTTTTGATTTTCTCACCAAAATAATCGATACCTTTTAATTTAATATCCTTACCAAAAAGATTCTCCTCTCTTTTTATTTTCTCGATAACTTCATCTTTAGCCTCTTCATATTTCTTGTAAAACCCGAAATCTCTTTCAAAATAAGTCAGATTTCTAATTAAGACAGTATCTCCAACAACCATGTAATCAAAACTATTTTTAGGAATTATGAAAAGCCGTTCTTTTAAAGGTTGAATTTTACGTGCAGTAAGAGCTAGAATCCTTTTGTCTTTAAATATTTTGGAAGCCGTTAAATATTGAATACCCAACAAAAAATCATCCAACTCTTTACTATACAACTTTACTATCAGTTTGAACTTCTTAATCGTTTCCAAGTCTCCATTAGAATAATTTTTTATATACTTACCTTCACGAATAATCTCAACAATATCCCCAATATCACTCACATTCTCTTTAACATCTTTTAGATACAAAAAACTCCTGTCATGAATGACTGTCTCGTACTCATCTACCTTGTTTGACTCTTTATCGACTAAATCATTTAAAAACTCGTCAGCAGAGGCCAGAAAAATGTTTTTGAAAAAGAAGGGATCCTCATTTTTTAACCAAAATATTTCGTTGTTCTCATTTTGGATAAAAACATCCACTATGAAATCCTCTGAAGTATCTATTAACTCCCTAAGAGATTTTAAATTTTCTTTTAAAAAGATATTCTCTAAAATCTCATCCCAATTAACTTTATTCATCTCTTGCCACCCATCCCCAAATAAATATCTTTGGAAAACTCTTTAACTGTCATTTCTTCGGCTATTGATTTTGAAATCAACCAAACGGGCCTCATACTTTTTTCACGTCCGTCCATAAAATAAACCTTGTAAATACTATAGCCAAACAAAGAAAGAACAGGGTTTATAACAATTAAATCTGTCTTCACATAAATATTGCCTACGATAAAAACGATTATGGCAAAAGAAATCAATTCTTTTATGCCACCCATATTGATAAAAGGCAAGATATAAACAAAAATATAATCCAATAACCTCACATTCTGCGATTCTACTTTCTCAAAAGAAATGAACTTTTCCTCGGCATTATTCTTAGCAGAAATAAAAAGAACCAAAGAAACAACAAAAACAAAAATCGAAAAAATACTAAAAAATAAGAACAAAACGTTCCCAAAATTATTAATAGCAAATATAACAAAAAGAGGCAGATACGAAAGTAAAAACAAAAAAGATTTAAACAACGTATTGATCATACAAAAACCTCCCCAGTGAGGAAATCTATATATCTTAATAAATCACATATTCATAATTATAACAAATAAACTTTCCTTTTAACTCTATATCTCCCTTCAGCTTCATGTAGAAAGCAGATATTTCTTATGATATAATAAATCAGAGATAATAATAACAGCAAAAGCCGTTCATGAAAATACATAATATGTCAAAAACGGAGGAACTAACATGAAACTAATCAGTTTAATAGGAGCTCGCCCACAGATAATAAAAGAAGCGATTCTAAATAAAGAATTTGAGAAAAAAGGGATAAAAGAAATCTTAGTTCATTCTGGACAACATTACGACTTCAATATGTCTGATGTGTTCTTTCAAGTTTTAAACATAAGAAAAGCCGATTACAATTTAGGAGTAGGTTCAGCAACGCATGCCCAAATGACGGCTAAAACAATGATAGAATTTGAAAAGGTCGTATTAAAAGAACATCCAGATATTATATTAGTATATGGAGATACGAATACTACATTAGCAGGAGCAATAGTTGGAGCAAAATTAAAGATCCCTGTTGCACACGTGGAAGCAGGAATAAGGCAAGAACCAAAAGACATGCCTGAAGAAATAAATAGAGTATTAACGGATCATATATCAAAATACTTATTTTGCCCTTCTGAACTAGCTGTAAACAATTTAAAAAAAGAAGGTATCACTGAAGGAGTGTATTTTACAGGAGATATAATGTACGATCTCTTTTTAAAGATGAAGCCATATTTCAAAGAAGATATTATTGACGAATTGAATTCGGAAGAAAATAAATACATAGTCACTACGATTCATAGGGATTTCAACACAGACAGTAAAGAAAAACTAGAGAGTATATTGAAAGAGTTAAACAAAATAACAAAAGAAATAAAGGTTGTTTTTCCCATACATCCAAGAACCAAGAAGAGAATAGCTGAATTCAACCTTAATGAATACACAAAAGATATTCTATTGATAGAACCTCTAGATTACTTAAGTATGATGGGATTGGTACAAAAGAGCCTTCTTGTAATAACAGACAGTGGAGGGTTGCAAAAAGAAGCATACTTTGCAGGGAAAAGAGCGATAGTTGTTATGCCAGACACAGGCTGGAGAGAGTTAACACAAGCAGGTTGGAATGTACTAAGTGAACCCGATGAAATCAAAAATAAGATGGATTATATAATAAGCAACGAAATATCTTCAAATGTAGAAAATATATATGGAGACGGAAAAACAGGGGAAAAGATAGTAAAGATAATAGGAAAGTAAATCGAGTTATCCATCCGAGTTTTGTAATACTATACTTTTATATAAAATCATTTACTAAATACAATTTTCCGTAGAGAATTGATAAGCTATCTAAAATATCCATTTTTGAAGGTGAAAACTTATGAAAATTCTGATCATTGGTTACATGCACCCAAAATTTGACAAAAGAGTGTATAGAACAGTTAAATCCCTTTCTAAAGTTCATGGGATTATTTACCAATACTGGACCAATAAAGATGAAAATGAATATATAGACGAAAATATAAAATATATCCCCATAAAATACACTAAAGGGACAAAAGGCAATCCCTTAAAAAAACTTATAAATAGAAGGGCACTCGATAAAAAAATATGCGATTTGGTATCTGAAGAAAATTACGACATCTTATACATGCATCATTTTTTAGCAAGCAGACCTTTGGAGCCCTTTAAAATAGCAAAAAAAAGAAATAAAAAAGTCGTTTATGATATTCACGAATACCATCCCGAAAATTTTTTAGCAGAGTTAGAAGGAATCATTGGATATTTAAAAGTAAAAACCATCTGGAGGTTCTTTAAAAAGCAGTTAGAACTCTCAGATCTGGCGATCTTCGTCTCAGAAGAAACAAGAAATGATGTTGTTAACAAAACAAATATAGATAAAGAAAAAACGTATATTATACCCAATTACGCAAATTTTATTATAAAACCGGATATACAAAAAAAGTCAAAAGAAATAGTTTTCGTTGGCAAAACATCCAGACAAATCGAAAATGAGAAAAAAATACTAAAATCTTTAGTTAAAAAGGGTTTTAAATTCAAGGTTATAGGGATGGATTCAAAAGAGTTTATGGACATATCCCACGAATATACAAATTTTTTACCTTACGAAGAAATGATGGAAGAACTAGCTAAAGCCTTGTTTTCTCTAATTTCTTACGACGAAGGAAACAATAGATATAATAATAACTTTAAATTTGCTTTGCCTAACAAATTTTACGATTCCTTAGCTGCAAGCACCCCTGTTATTGTAAAAGAGTCTTTTGTTTCAATGGCTAAACAGGTAGAGGATTTAGGCTTAGGAGTAGTTATAGATCCAGCTAAATTGGAAGAAAGTATTGAAAAGATCTCAAACGCATACAAAAATTACGAAAATATCATAAAAAACGTTGAAAAACACCAAAAAGAATTTATATGGAATGAAGAAAAAGAAAGAAAATTTGTTGATCTCATATCTCGCCTAACAAAGTAATCCGTACTTTTTGAAAAAATCCCTTTCTTTTCATATACACTTCATCGCTTAATTTCACTTCTCCCTCAAAACTTCTTCAAATAACTAAGCTTTTATTGAATTGGCTGAAAAACAAAGCTTTTACAGTATAATCAATTCTAAATCTCTTTAATCTCCTCTAGTGCACTTACTAAACGAAAAGTGTACCAAAAATAAGAGTCGGCTAAACGAAAAGTGTACCACCCTATCACACAAATCC